>NZ_CP035808.1 GCF_008329945.1 Thiospirochaeta perfilievii
TAAAGGAGATATCTTTATTATGTTAAAGCCAGATGTGAAGTCTAGGTACTTAACAGACATGGATCTACAGGAACCAATTATTACTAATTTCCTTTGTAGTTTTTCTAATATCATTTCAGACTTCTTGCTTATAGAGTCCATTGAATCAATAAAAAGTTTATATTCGAAAGGTTCTAATAGTTTAAGAAGATAGTCACAAAGAGCAGGTACACTATCTCTAGTTATTCTTACCTTTATCTCTTCAAGGTCATAATCACCATAAAGAGCATCTTTAAGATACTCTTTATCATTTTTTAGAAGATAGATAATAGTATTAATTAAAGTTGCCTTTATGTTATCTAGATCATCCCATATAAGAACCTTACCACTATATTTATTACGTACCTTCTTACATAGTTCAGACTTTCCTACTCCCTTAGGGCCTATAACAAGAGTTGAGACATTTAGCTTTAAGTTTGAAGTAATAAGACTCATCTGTTTAAACCTACCAACATAGATATATTTAGCTCCTATATAGTCAGGAGCAAGGGTGTTGTTGTTTCTGGATGCTCTTAAGTATGATAAACGATTCTTAGCAGTAAGAAGTATTCGTTTTATTCCTCTAGCCTGTATCTCAGAAGCTTTATCAAACCTTTTTCTAAGTTCAGAAGGAGTTGTCTTTGCATAGATAGTCGTTGTCTGAATACTGGAGTGACCAAGGGTCTCTTTCACTGTACCAATATCAGAGCCAGAAGAGAGCAAAAAGGTTGCAAAGGTGTGTCTCAGAGAGTGAGGAGTTAATTTATTCATATTAAGACGTAAACGGTACTGGTTAACTATCTTTGTCAATGTGCTTGGGGATAGGCATACTATCTCCCCAGAAGGCTTTTTTGAGGTAAATAAGAAGTAATTTTTATTCTGAGGTGGATGCAGCTTTCTCCAATTAATTAGTGCATCAAATAGTCTGGGAGTTAATGGTATATGCCTATATGAGATATGATCTTTTTTAGCTGATGGGAAGTTAATAATTTTCTCAGAAAAATCTATACAACCCCATCTAAGATTACGTACTTCTACTGATCTAAGACCAGCATCAAGCATAAGTAGTATAAGTACAATATCCCTTGGTTTATCATGCCTATAAATACAGTCTACAAGTAATGATACTTCAGATACTGTTAGGTATTTGACTTCGCTTGGATCTCTTTTCATTCTCAAGTACTCCCTTTGAGTAAACTAACTCCTCATATTTAAAAACAACAGATAGATAGTCTTTCTTATATTTTAAAAACTCGATAGTACTAATTACACCATCTTGAAACTCTTTATCGTGGTAGTTGTATATTTCTAGGCATATATCTGCTAACTGTTTTTGATGAACTATTAAAGCTTCCAAGGAAAATATTTCTTGTTCTATGGAGATTATTTCATTATGTATTTTTTGAGTTTGCTCTTCAGATAATTTTTTTTCAGATGCTAGATGTTTTTTTTCTGATTCACTTTTATCTGAAATTTCTTTTAAATATTTATTTTTAAAAATATCTTTATTGAGTTGATTTTCATAGAGAGCAAGTGAATTTGAAATAATTGCATTAAGAGAAATCTGTAAACTAAAACTGTTTTCTAAAATATTGTAGGAAAATTCAGGTAGATAACCTGTAATTAAAATGTAGTCATTTAGTTTTAGTTTTTTATACTCTGGAAGATTTTTATAATTAGTATCTGAAAATATTAAACAATTCCCAGAAAAAAATATTATTAAAAAAAGTAAATAATAGTACCGGGGGTTATAGGGGGTACGTAAAATAACTATTTTATTTACCACCCAATCTTGCAAAGTATGAGTTTTTTTTAACTTTTCAAACAAGTATTACCCCATACTTTTTTGACTCATCAGAACCAACGCTAGATAACTTCACTACCTGATAGTATTTCCTTCTCTTTTGAAATCGTTCAGGTAATTCCTCCAGTGCTTTTTCAACTTCTTCTACAGATTCTTTTAAAACAGTTGAGTGAAGTATTTTATTATTCTGGGTACTTACTAAAATTCCTGCAAACATAACTTCTCCTTTTAACTATTACATAGTGAAGAAATATTTATGAATTCAAAAAAAATAATAAATAATACTTTTTTTAATCTTGGCTTTTAAAAATTCATCATTACTAACTTAATAAGTTAGTAATGATGAATTTAGTATAATGAAGGTGGTTAATTTATATAACAAAGATTATCAAGTTCACAAAATGATATGTAATTATATTTACTAGTTCTCTCTTTAATATTTTTTCTAAAGGGAATAACTATATTTTGAGGTGTATCCTCTGGTAAAATGAGTGCTAAACCTCTACGGTATTGGAATATTTCTCTAGAGTTATCATTGTAATGTACTGTAATACGCCAAGCATTACTTGCAGGTCTTTGAAATAAATTCCGTCCATTAAGTTTTTTTAATAAACATTCATAGTCTGATAAAAAACGATCTTTATCTATATCATGAATATTTGGATTATACATTTTTTTTATATTTATGTTTTTTGTAACCCTTTCAAATAGTGAATCTGGAGAAGTATTTACTATATGTTTAGTAAAGGTTGTATTGCAATAATAATGTACTGCAATAACTGGTGTGCTAATAATCGGTATCTTTTTTAACAGTTTAGGCTTTAATTTTTGCTTTCCTGCTTCTTTTATATAGTCATCAACAACATTATTTAATTTGTTTGCAACTTGTAATAACTCTTTATATGCAGGAGATATAATCCTGGTTGGCTTTTCTTGTTGCTTGTCTATTAGTAGGTTCCAATTATTATTATCTAATGCTAACTCATAAGCTTTTTTGTGTAATAAGAAGTATAAATCAGGAGTTTTTAGTTTTATTGCTTTTTCCATTTTTTATCCTTTATACTAACTTAATAAGTTAGTATAAGTGTTCTATGTATAGTATAAAACACATTTGATATAAAGTCAGCTTTTTTATATAACGGTCTAACTTTTTTAAACAGCATATTCTAAAAATTAAATTCACTCCTGTATATATAAATGTATAATAGGAGATAATATGGGTAGAAGAAAAAAGCATGATAGTGCATTTAAGTTAAAAGTAGCCTTAGAAGCTATCAAAGAAGAAATTACAGTAAGTGAAATAGCTAGTAATTATGAAATTCATCCTCAGCAAGTTAGGCAATGGAAGAGGGAATTCTTACAGAATGCAGAATCAGTTTTTCAAAAAGATGATGTAGATAAGAAGAAAGTAGAAGAATTAGAAACTGAAAAGGAAGACCTCCAGAGTTTAATAGGACAACAAACTATAGAGATCAATTTCTTAAAAAAAAACTTGAAAAAGTTGAACATCGATTGAAGGTGCCTATGGTCTCTAAAGATGAAAAATTATCACTTTCAAAACAGTGTGATCTACTTAATATTAATCGCTCAAGGATATACTATACCCCTAGAACGAAGTCCAAAGAAGATCTTATGATAATGCGTCTTATTGATGCTTTATATCAAGAGAATCCTTGTATGGGTAGTAGAAGAATGAGTAAAGAAATCTCTAAGACTCATGGTATAAAACTAGGTAGACTTAGAGCTCGTAGGTTGATGAGAGAAATGTGTATAAGTGCTATATATCCCAAGAAAAACCTTTCAGTACCTGATTCAGAGCACAAAATCTATCCATATCTGCTTAGAAATTTACGGATAGAGAGACCTAATCATGTATGGTCTACAGATATTACATATATTCCGCTTTCAGGTGGTTTTGTATACCTTACGGCTGTTATTGACTGGTATAGTAGAAAGGTTCTGACATGGAAACTATCAAATACAATGGATGTTGGCTTTTGTAAATCTGTAGTAGTTGAAGCTATAGCTAAATATGGTACTCCTGAAATATTTAACACAGATCAAGGGTCTCAATATACAAGCAAAGAATTTACAGATCTACTTAAAGATCATGAAATTAAAATCAGTATGGATGGTAAAGGTAGAGCTCTAGATAATGTATTTGTTGAAAGGTTATGGAGATCAGTTAAACAGGAAGATGTATATCTTAAGGATTATAGAGATATTAGAGATACAAAAAGGCATCTAACTAATTATTTTGAGTACTATAATAATAGACGAAGACATCAATCTTTAGATGATGAATTCCCTGAAGATATATATTATGGTAAGGTTAAATTAATAGCAGCTTAATGGCGGGTGTGAATTTAATTATGCTATATGCCTGTTTGATTAATTAGACCACTATATTTATTAGGGAACAATATTCCGAAGAATGAGGAAGTTTGAGACCGGAAACGACTGTAAGTACTAATAGGTTTAAACTATATCTAGAAAAAGGCGAAGCCGACCTTTGTTTAGAATAATGTTGAGAACTAGAGGGAACCCATGTTAGAAACATTATTCTAAACACCACCGCTACCTGCGAAGCTTACAAGCAAATACCGAAGGTTCTTGCTTCTCTAAAGGACAAGATTTAAACAAAAGCAAAAAAGGAAGACCGAGGACCGAGGTTGTTTTTGCGATAGTTACAGCGTAAGAAATTAATTGTTTACTAGTTCATTAATACACCCTGATGTAAAAGACACTAACGGTTAGGGTTTAGCCAGGTGAACAGAATACTGGTTATTGGGTGGAGGGAACCGGAACGAACCGTTAACTTAGTTGAATGTGTTGTAAGTTAATGGTTTTGAAAAAGACACCTAAAAAAGTTATTGGCAGTAACTAAGTTCACTGACAATAACCCGTGTTCTGTCTCTTCCCCGAAGGGGATTGCCTGGCGTAATTATTTTTTTTATAGAACTAATATTTGTATTTTATTAAAAGTTTTTTAATAATAGGTTTTAAGCTTACTAAATCGTTATTGTTCCCAGGCTTTAGTTTGAAAGCTCCTACTCCATATAGTAAATCATTATCAGAATTTGCGTTTTCATAGAATAATTTATTAATATTCCCAGGATATAAAATAAAAGCACCTTTTGCTAATACTAAAGCGTCCCTATAAGTATGCATTTTATCTATATCTGTGTTCTTATATTTTTCTATTTTTTTTTCTGTTAAATTTGTATTTTCTATAGATATGGATTGAATTTTAAATTTTGCATCAAAAATGTAAATGGCGGCTAATTCACTTCCATTGAAAATTTCTAATGATATATCTGGATCATATGACGTAGAATAACTTTCAACAGTATAATTCTTATTATAGTGAAGTCTTATCCTTGGAAGTTGTTTGTTTTCTTTAAATTCAAAGTAGTTTGAATAGGTTTGTTTTTTTAATGTTTTAGAAAAATCAGATTTCAATATGCTATACTTTTTTTTATTTAATTTTTCTTCATAAATATCAGCTATTATTTGAGAAATAGCAAAGAAACAATAGTTTTCATACAAAACATCAAGAGATTTGTTTTCAATCATCTCTTCTATATTTGTAGAATCACTTAGTTGTTTAGGTAACGATTTTATACCTAAATAAAGATGAAATATATGTCTATAGCCATCTTTTCTTGTTAAGACTGTAGAATATGAAGGAATATTATTCATAACTCCGATATTTTTTAAAAAAGATCTCTGCAGTATATTTTTTAATTTACCTATATGCTCTTGATTTTCTTCAATTAATTCATAGTTACTAAAATTATCTTGATTGATAAAGAACTTTTGGAATTTTGTTATTAATTGCAGACACCATTCTATAAAGAATTTTATAAATCTATTTTCAGAGTTATCAAAAGTATCTATAGTTTCTTTTATAAGTAATTCTTTTGGAATATAATTATTTTCATTGATTTTAAACTTGAGATTCAAATTATTATTACAAGGAATAAGTCTTGTTGAACCTGAAAATATATCTACTAGAGATTCGTTTGATATTTCATTTACATTTTCTATGTTTTCATACTTTATTACGTTGGACATAAGGCGATTAGGATTATTTTCAATTAATTTAAAAATTGAAAATATATTATTTGATGAGTTTTTCGTGTTTAACGCATTATGAATAATTAGAAATGTATGATAGTTTAAATCAGTTTTTTTTAACTTATTTCTCTCTATTTCAGAAAATGTAGATTGGTTAAAATCATATGACAAATTTATTATAAAAGAATTAACCGTGCTTATTAAGAAGTCCATTTCTTCTGAAGTAATTTTTTCAGACTCAATAAGCAATTTTATTTTTTTAAAAAAAGTTATACCTACACAGTTTTTAAAAAGTAATGTTCCATAGTCTTTGGATCCAAATTCACCTTTTTTTATGAAGTCAGAAAATATAAAACTGTTATCTAATGATTTTACTTTATATTTATTCCATTCTTTTAAGATAATATTGTTATTTTCAAAATAAATATTCCCTTTTGATGTGTCACTGCATTCTAAGAAAGAAGAAGTACCATTAATAAAATCATCTAAAACGTGTTGTTCTAAATTTTCATTATAAATTATAACATTTTCTGTCTTTATAGCATTTATAGATAATCTTGTTTCCACTATATTTCCTATTTAATGAAAGTAGCAAATCCAACTTTGTCTAAATCTGATAACATTTCTAAGATTTTTAAAGCAGTTTTTGGATATTTAAAAATTTCTATTGCAATATTCGTTTCTATTTCCCAATTGTTAATTTCTGAATTTGAAGAATTATTTAAAGCCGCTATTATTTTATCCCCATCAGAGTTAGGGTCGAGATTGATTATTTTTTTCATACAGCAGGATAAAATTTCTACTAAAGGACCCCATATCTTGTCGTAAGTACCATAAAATTTGGGTAATATCTTTTGAAGGATTTGATAATCTAAGGCAATAACAGCTTTTTTTTCATAACTTGTATTTTTACAAACATTACATATATATCCGGAGATTTCATTGATTACTCTGTATCCAAAATGCATATTGTATTTTTTTAATGCTATGAATACTTTAATAATATCATCAAAGCATTTATTTTCATCAGCTATAAGTTTGTTAACTTCTGTATTGCTAGGCATTGTTATTTTTAATTGAGGAATATAAGAATTGTTATCAAAAAAGAAATTATCATCGATGATAGATTTATTATTAGTTTGGAGATATTCTTTGTTTTTATCTGATATATTGTAAAGTCCATTAAAGTCAATTTCATTAAATTCAATAACATTACTTCTATCAAGAACTTTAGGACTGAACATGTATGTTGTTTCATCAACATTTACAGTACCTATTGTAAATATATTTAAAGGTATTGGTAATTCTGGTGGAACAAAACAATGATTGTTTTCTTTTGTATATAGTTTGGTACACTCATATTTTCTATTTTTCTTATATGGGCAATTTTCTTCAGGGCAGATGGTGCCATTAGAACTTAAGCATTTTTCATTATTATGCAAAACCATATTGTCTTGAGTTATTATATTATTATTGGTAGCTTCAATATATATTTTTTCAAGATGTATAATAATTTCCAAGTCTTCTTCACTTATTTCAGATTTTAATTTTCGTTTATATAGACCTTTATATTCTCCATGTCCTCCACCTGTAAAGACTCTATGTGCTAACCTTCCATCCCCTTGGTTTAGTTCACTTCTTACTTGAGGAGTCCATGATTTATCATCATTTTGCTGAGAAAATTGTTCCCTCCATAAAGTTACAAATCTATTTTCTCTATATTTTTTTACTTCCAAATATTCATCTGGACTATTTAAGTCTATAGATGCTAAAATAATTGCTTCAGATAAAGTTATTTTATCTTCATATCTAAAAATTTTTTTTAGATCGTATAAACTAGTACTACATTTCTGGTATTCTACTCGTCTACTTTCTATTAGACTCAAATAATCAGCAAAATAATGTTCTGTTTTTGCAATATTCATTTCATCCAAGATTAAAAAATAAGGTATATGAGGAGCTTTTAGAGCTTTTAGAAAAAGTTCTATTAATGGAGTAACATAATAGCTATTATCAATTAAATTGTGATAGCCAAATAATCCTTTACTATCTCTCCAATTTGGTTTTACAGGAATTAATTCATATTGTTTTTCATCGTCTGTTGAAATAATTTCTGAAAAAATTTCTGCTATTTTTGATTTTCCAGAACCAGATATTCCTGTTAAAATAACAAAGGGTTTTGTTATTAAGGAGTTGAAATAATTAAATAATAAATCTTTATTGTAATGAAATCCTCTTTTATTAAATTCTGGAATAAGTTCATCAGATTTTTGAATGCCCATAAAATACCTTTCTGTTAAATATAACCATATACAATAAATTAATTAGTATCATATTATATAACTTCAAACAATCAATTAAGGATTTCTATTGAAATAATATCTTTTTATATGCTATGCTTCTGATTGACTTAAAGGAGTTGAATAACTTTCTATGAACAGTAACAAAGAGCTATTTACGACAAAAGAAACAGCGCAAGTATTAGGAGTGTCTACATCAACTATACGAAGATGGAGTGATGATGGGATTTTACCGTGTTTTAGAATAGGTGTTTCTCAGTACAGAAAATATGAAAAATCAGTTGTTTTTTCATTAAAAGAAAAATTCTATGGGAAACAAGAAGTTAGCCCCGAAATAAAGAAAAAGATTGAACAAAAGGGGATGATAACTAAAAATATTATTGCAAAATCACATCCAGCACATTATTTAATGCATAAGTATTGGGGGAGGAAACCACACAATGTAGTGAATGAGTATATAGCCTGTTTTACAAATGAAGGAGATACTGTACTAGAACCTTTTATGGGTAGTGGTGTAACTGTAATAGAATCTTTAAAGCTGAATAGAAATGTTATTGGTCTTGATATCAATCCTATGTCTAAATTTATAGTTGAAAACACTATATGTAGTACAGATTTAGATTATTTTTCGAAATCGTATAATGAAATATTGCTAAAAGCAAAAAGTAAATATTCTGAATTATATGATACCAGGTGTCCCATTTGTTCAAATATTTCAACCATAGAGACTGCAGTATGGGAAGATGATAATCTCGTGAGAATAAAAGGAATTTGTCCTGTACATAATAAATTTGTAAAAGATGCAGGGCCTGAAGATTTTGTTAAATATGAAGAGTGTTCTAATTTGAAACAAAAGTTGTTGACTGAAGGTTTTTTAGAATACCCTACTGATGAAATAATGAAATATGTAAAACGAAGTGGACGGAATAGAGTAGATGAATTGTTTTCTGATAGAGCATTAATTCTATTAGCATATATTAGAAAATTAATGTTAAGAGAAGAAAATAATGGAATTAAGAATTTATTACTTTTTTGTTTTACATCAATGCTATCAAATGTTTCAAGAATGTTACCAGGCGATAAAGACAAATCGACATATAAATCAGGTTGGGTAATAAGTAAGTTTTGGACGCCAAAAATTCATACAGAAAGAAATGTTTTCATGTGTTTGGATTTAAGATATAAAGCTATTATTAAAGGAAAAATTGAGTTGCAAGATATTCCTACAGAATTGGCACAACTGTATACTTATGATTCATCAAATCTAGACTTTATAAAAGATAACAGTATAGATTATATTTTTACTGATCCTCCATATGGAGAAAGTATAGCTTATTTATCTTTAAGTCATTTTTGGAATAGCTGGCTCCCTGATCAAGTAGAATATTCAAGAGAAATAATTATTGATCCATATAGGCAAAAAGATTATCAAGACTATTCTAAAAGATCAAAAGCTGTATTTAAAGAGTTGTATCGTGTTTTAAAAGATGACCATTATATGTCTTTTACTTTTCATAATAGAGATTTGAACGTTTGGAAAGCTATTTTGGATGCTTGCTATGATGCAGGTTTTGTTTTAGAAAATGTTATACTTCAAGAGCAAGCAGTTAGCTCTGGTACTCAAGGAATTAATAGGAAGAACACTCTGACGGGTGACTTTATTTACAATTTCAAGAAGATGCAAGATAAAAAATTAAAACAAATAATAATATTGATGAAAGTATTTTTATTGCTGATTTAATTGATGAATATATTGAAAATAATAATGGAGTTACTCCTTCAGAGTTATATGAATATATTATTCCTATAATAGTAAAGGCACATGTATATACAGACAAAAAAGGTGATGTAATTAATATAGAAAATATTTTAAAAAATTCTTATGACTATATAGAAGTTGATGTCGAAAATAAAGATAAGCATAAAGTTGGAGGGGCATATAAGTGGGTAAAGAAAAACAAATAAATGCGCTAGATTTATTTGCTGGAGCAGGAGGTTTTTCTCATGGAATGAGAGACGCTGGTTTTAATATAATTGCTGCGGTAGAATATAACCCTCAAATAGCAAAGACCTATATGCATAATCATCCTGAAACAAAAATGTTCGTGGATGATATAAGAAATATTACTACAGATGAAATAGAAAAAATATTCATGTCACAAAAAGTACAATGTGATATTATTTTCGGTGGACCTCCATGCCAAGGATTTAGTATGGCTGGAAAACGTATTCGTGCGAAAAAATCTTTTTTAAAAGATGAGCGTAACTATTTGTTCAAAGAATATATAAGAATGGTAGAAAAACTACGACCCAAAATATTTATAATAGAGAATGTCCCTGGAATACTAAATTATAATAACGGAGAAGTAAAACAGGAGATCTTTGAAACTTTTAGAGATTTAGGATATGTGTTGGATGCTCAATTACTTTGTGCTGCAGATTATGGAGTACCCCAATTAAGAAAACGTGCAATCTTTATCGGAAATCGTATAGGGATTAATCCTAAGATATTATTTCCAATGAAAACAAATAGTTTAAATAATTATGTTACTGTACGAGATGCCATAAGTGATTTACCACCTTTAGATTCAGGAACAGGGCAAGTGCAAACTAATTATATCAAAAACTTTATTCTAACAAGTTATCAACAACGAATGGTTTCTAAGTCTGGAATAGTTTTTAATCATCTTAGTTCTAAGCATAAACCTGAAACATTAAAATTATTATCAATGATAAAACAAGGTGAAACCATGAAGGATTTGCCTGAAAAACTTAGAACTAAATCCGTTCATAGTGGAGCTTATGGCCGGATGGTATACGATGAACCAGCATATACTTTAACAACGAGGCTAAATACCCCCTCAGTTGGAAGGATCACTCATCCTGTGCAGGATAGAACTATAACACCACGAGAGGCTGCTAGAATACAATCTTTCCCAGATGATTATCTTTTTATAGGTGATATAACATCTATTGGAATGCAAATTGGAAATGCTGTACCGCCTTTATTAGCAGAAAAAATAGGGCGAAATATATTAAATATTTTATGACTGATATATAATTTTTATTGCTATCCTCATCTAAAGGTACTTTTAGGTGAGGTTAATAGTATTAAGGTAAGTTTTTCTTGATTTTTTTATTCTGTATAATTCTATATTGCTGTTTTTCTACTATTTTAAAAATATCATATGGGATTTTAGGAATATTAAATCTACCTGCTATTATTATCTTCCAACAACTTATAGAATTCATTTAATTTCTTCTGCAGAACTCTTTTAGGTATTAGTTTTGTTTCATATTCAGCTATAACAGCAGGACTCATAGACCTACTAAGAGCATACTTTACAACTTCATCGTTCTTTTCCCGACACAGTAATATACCTATACTTGGATTTTCATCATTTCTTTTTACATCCCTATCAAGAGCTTCTAAATAGAACTCTAGTTGGCCAAGATCTGCTGGCTTGAACTTAGTTGTTTTAAGTTCAAATGCAACTAGGCATTTTAAATGTCTATGAAAAAATAGAAGATCAATAAAGAAATCATCAGTTCCAACCTGGACCTTGTATTCTTGGCCAATAAAAGAAAATCCGGAACCTAGTTCTAGTATAAAATCTTTCAGTGAAGAAATAAGAGCAGCAGAAAGATCTTTTTCCTTATATGGAATAGGCAAATCAAGAAATTCCAATACATAACTATCCTTGAAAATACCATCTGTATTTTGAGGTAAGTTTTTTATAACATCAGAGACTTTATTATCAGCAAGCATGGTTCTTTCAAAAGTAGAACTGTCTATAAGTCTATTTAACTCTCTTACTGAATAATTTTGTTTAGAGCAAACAGTTAAATAAAATGCTCTTTCCTCTTCTGTTTTAAGAGTCATTATTCTTGTATTATGACTCCAGGTTAATTCTGCCGACAGTGTCGACAGTTTTGTATTATTACTATAAGTTTCGTAGAATTGTTTCATTCTCCATATGTTACGAGAGCTGAAACCCTTAATTGTTGGGTTTGATTCTTTAATGAAATGAGAAAGATCATCAACAACAGATTTCCCCCATAAAGCATTGCTAACCTTTTCAGATACATACTTCCCCACAGAATAATATAAGCTGTTAAGCTGATTGTTAAGCTGCTTATATGCACTAGATTTTGCTTTATGTATTAGTGATAATATATAGTTAAAGTCTTCTTCGATTAAATCTGGCAATGCAATAACCTATGATTTAACGGTCTGTTTAAAGTTTTTACAAATGATATCAAACTCTTTTTCAGTTAAGAATCCACTACTTTTTAATATTTCGACTAACATCAAATAAGATTGATCAGCACTATTAGAAGAAAACCCTTTAATAGCAGGGTGAGTACTTATTAGTGTAGAAGATAGAGAGCTACTTGGTTTTTGTATATTTGATTTAGGTTTAGATATACCATAGGATTCTTTTAGATTTTTTGCTTCTTCAGACAACTCTCTAAAAGACTTTCTATCTAAGTTATTAAATACTTCATCCCTTAAACTATCTTTAGCATCAGAGTCCATTTTATCACTTTTAAATAGAGGCATGAACGCTCTTATCTTAGATTGGTTAGAAGATAATTTTTCTATGTCCTCTTGTGATATTAAGTTCTTAGGAGTAATTACTTGCTCTACTATATCTATGTAGTTGTAAACACTCTTCTTGCTTATTTTTAATTCGCTGTCAATAAATGATTTAAAGTCTAAATAACCATCTTCTTTATATAGTTCGTTATCTCTTATAGATTTTAGGCGTATAGCCATATATATACCAGAGACCTCATGGAGATCAGCAAGGTACTTAGCTTCTCTTTTAAGGTCGCTGTAATTAGATGGTAGAGTATTAACTGAAAAGGCTTTGATAAATAAAATTTGAATATTATCCAATAAATCTGCTGAAGCTACGGATAGAGCAGAATCTGATTGTACTGCTGCTACAGCCTTTTCTTTGTTTTCTATAGTAGGTTCCTGTTCAAATATCTTAACTGCTTCAACTGTTTCTGATTTACCTTCAAATTCTTTAACAACCTCTGACATAGGTTTACTTCTTTTGTTTATATCAAACTTTTTTTTAGCCATCTATTAAGCACCTTCATATATCGATTTGTCTATTGCATCAAATACTGCTAGTATTTTCTCAATAGCATTGTTAGAACTTGTATATTGGTTAAAGAGGTTATCTGTTAGAGGCCTCTCTTTTATTCCTACAAAGTTTGGAATAGAACCTTCTACTAGATAATCCTTTAGTTCATCCTTAGCCATTGTTATATACTCTTCCTGTATTCTTATTGATCTTTGCTCATGTGCATTTATAAGAACCTTTAAAGACTTAAAGTATTCAGAATATTTCTTTACCTGATTAACAGTTCCAATAGCATCTTTAACACCATCATAATTGAAAGGCTCTGGAACGAACGGAATGATTACATGATTAGCAGAAAGCAAACCGAACTTAGAAAGACTATTTACATCAGGGCAACAATCTAATATAACAACATTATATTTCTTGAAAGTTGAATAAAAGCTTTTAACGAACTTATCTAGGTCATCAATATCATAGTCTCTCTTCTTTGTCATAAGCTTTAGAGAAGATGGAATCACATCAATATAGTCATTATATTTAAGAACCAGCTTATTAACTGGTGTATTATCCTCAAAGAAATTATATAAACTCTTAGATTCAGCAAGTGTTTGGTAATCAAAGAATGTTTTTGAAGTATTCATTTGAGGGTCTAAATCAACAACTAGTGTTGTATAACCCTTCTTCTCATAATAATCAGCAAGGGTAATTGATGTACTAGTTTTACCTGGACCACCTTTCTGATTAAACACACAAAGAACACTTGGAACTTGTAACATTATCTCTCTTTTATCTAGCAAGTAGGTGTTAGAAGACTCTTCTATTTGAGCATTAACTCGACCTTCTGAAATATATTTTCTAATTGTTGTTTCTGCTAAACCTGTATATGCAGAAGCATCTTTAACATTAACTAACCCCATAGAGACTCCTTTTAATTACATAAATAGTATCACAATAGAGAGAGTGTTGTCAAAGAGATGCAATATTTATTTTTCGTAACAAAAAAATATTGCACAAATAGGATTTATAAGCTAAATTCTAATTCAGAAACATATTTAGAGTAAAAAAAAGACAGCCAATCAGCTGCCATTTTTTATAGTCAAACGTATATCGCCAAATATACGGTTTATAAATAGATATAATCATCTATGTCGTAGTTGTCTTGATTATAATCTTTTTTAATAAAATTTGTCTATAAAAAATACAGGAAAAATCTGTCTAAATTTTTTTCTCAATAAAATACTGAATTTATAGCGAAAATATTTGCTATAAAAATTGCAAAAGGATTTTTTTTGGAAAAAGTAAACGGAATGTCTTGTGTTAAAATTATCTGATTTTAAGCAAACAATTAAATTTAAAAATTTACCAACTCACAAAACCACAGCTATTAAAATTCAAAGCAAAAGGTTTTGCTCTCTTTCTTCCTTCTTAAAACCTAACACCCTTTTTGGAGGTGTTTACTATCAAAGGAGACATTTGAACTAAAGTAGTTAAACCCTTAAGCAGTATATTTTCTCATTCCCGACAGATCCCTTTAGCTCTGTAAGGTGAGGTTTATCAAAATAATAATGCTGATTTATTAGCGAAAAAATCCTGAAAAGGTTCCTATGTCCTTGGCATCATGAGAATGGGGTATAGTAGAGGTCTATCTTGAATAGGCTACTTGTTAGAAGGTGAGAGCAAAAGCAAGAGGCAGGGGAGGTTTGATCCAGTACAGCCTAAGCTCCAAAGTTGCAGATTTGAATAGTACGGATGTTGAGATAGGCCTGCAAGCTAAATCAACCGCCCAATGATGGCCGGCTCCGATGGTGAAAATCATAGAGATACGGAAAGGGTGATCTCCTCCAGTCAATCCTATAGTAGGAGGGGCTGGGGGAAGTCCGCCCTTCTTCAAGCACTCACCAATAATGATAAACCATCGGATTAATATAATTTATATATATAAGGAGTTTTTATAATGGCAGAATTTTTTGAGATTTTAAAAGAACATAGGAAGAGCAACAATATAGATAGAAGTGTTGTTGAAAAGTTAGCACATATAAACTACCAGACTATAACTAAAATAGAAAATGGAGATTTTAAATCAGTTAATGCCTCTGATTTATTAGCTTATTTTAGAGTTTTGGGATTTAAAATATCAGCAGGAAAGCCAAGGCTGTAAAATTATTTACATTTAGAGTGTTTAAATAATCGACCGGTTAATTGAACACTCCAAACCCAGCAACAAGAACTACAAAACTGTAAATAAAATACTACCAATAAAAGACTTAACTAAACAAAAAAGTAATAGACCTGTAAAATTAAAAGCATTACACTAAAATAGTTATGATAATTGCCTACAGTAGAGTAAGTTCTAAGGAACAAGATAAAGAAAAATACAGGACCTTTTTCAACCGGTACGAAAATACCATGAACATTAAATTCAACGACATTATCCTGGAACAAGTATCAGCTTCTAAAACAAAACTAGAAGATAGAAATCTCTGGAATTATATAACTAACCCTAACATAAAAAAAATAGTAGTAACAGAAATATCCAGGATAGGAAGAAATACTAGGGATGGAGTAAAACTACTAAAACATATAACTAACCAGCGTGAAGACCTGGAGATCTATGTAGTAATGTCTAACCTAACAATCAAATCAAATATGTCTGCTGAAGAAGAATTTATATTCGACCTGCAGCTCTCTTTAGCAAAAAGAGAAGTAAAACTCCTTGGAGAAAGAACCAAATTAGGAATACAAAGAGCAAGAGAATCTGGTAAACATATAGGCAGACCATTTGGATCTACTAAGATAACCAAAGAAAAAGAGCTGCAGATAAAAGCGTTATTAGCTCTTGGAGAAAAGAAATCAGAAATAGCTAGAGTAACTAATATCAGCCGGACAACCCTTTACAACTATCTTAGTGATAAAGGATAACTTTAGTTATATGGCATGTACTATTTTGGATTGATAATATGTTAGTTATTGCAAAGAAGTGAATGTCAAAAGTAGATCAAGTTCAGACAAAAATAAATGAATTAAGTGGTGGTCAATTTCAAACACTATGGACCTCTTTTTTATCTAGACGATTTGGAGTATTCTAAATAATTATTATATGCCTTAACTATTAAAAAAGATGTTAATTTAGAGAAGTAAAGATAAATGGACGATTATTATAAAAAGCTTAAAGTAGAAATGCATAGTTTTATTGATTCAGAGCTATATAAAATAGCATTAAATATCTTACCCAAAAGAGAGAAGCATTTCTTTTCCTCAGAAGATCTTTTAGATTCTATTTTTATTATAGAAAAATTTTTATATGGGAATATCTATCCTCAGAAGTGGTCAATAAGTTTCTCCTCAAAATTTGAAAAACCAAATGAAGATAATACTAAAAAAGATTTAGACAGATTGAGAAGTTTATCAAAGAAGGTGATATTAGAATAAATTCAAGATCATATAACTTTTTACCTAGATCATCCAGAGAATATCTTAGAGCAGAAAGGGATGGTGATAAAAGGAGATATAAAGTTGATTTTTCTAACTCTTTTTTTGGTATAAAACATATGCACCTAAGTCAAAAACATAATGATGAGTTACTATTCTATGTAAATGACCATGATACTATATATTTTTTATCTATTGGTAATCATAAAGATATGTATCGAAAGAATAATGTAGAGATTATTGTAAATGAATATCCTCATCTTTTACCTATTTTGAAAATATTTCCTTTACCAGTATTGATGAGTAGGTCTTCTAATTATAGTGTTGAACAGATTAAAGTTTTATGGGAATCTGGTAATAATATTTTGCTGCAAATCAATGATCAGTCTTACATGGGGATGCCACAAACTTTTTCCAATATTTCTAATCAGAACATTATTACATCACAAAACCATATTTATCAGCTAGAGTCTCAGTTAGAAGCTATTTTAACTTCACTTAAACAGGATTCCAATAAAGTAAATTTAAGATTGCTATATGCAAAAAGTCGGTTATCAATAAAACAAGGTGTTATTCATTTTAAAGACCGAGTAAGTGGTAAAGAGTTTCAGGTGGCTTCTGATTTTTTACTGTTGCTCAATACTATAAATATTATTCTAGGTATTAAAAATGTGAGTAATTGATAATTATTGTATGATGTGTAATGAGAATAGGTTTTTTTGTATATTGTTATTTAAATTGTAGTTCATATAAGCGTAAGTTACTGATAATATAATTATCAGAGGCTTACTAATGGATAATAAAATTACAGTTGAATATATTCATAATCTATTAAAATTGTGGGATCTTAGATTTTATTCTGAGTTACGGATGAGAGATAGATCTCCTTTTATAATTAATGATGATGTTAGAAATAATATTATTTCTGAGAATACTGAATTCAAAGAGATAATTAAGCCTATATATACTAGTAGAGATATAAATAAATACTATTTCTACTGGCATGGAACTAGGGTTATTGATATTAATTTAAATCCAAAGCTTTATAGTAAGTTAGAAGAGTATATACCGATTTTGAGTAAAAGTGCTAATGAAGAGTATATAAAGCAGACTTACCAGAGACCTAAGAAAGATAAGATTATTTTTTCTATAGTTGGGAACAAGGTTGTTGCTTATCTTGATAAGAATAATTTTTATTCTACAGTTGGTACCAATTTTATTTATGGGAAATTTCTTAGTTATTTGGTTGCAGTATTAAATTCTAGGTTTTTATTGGATATTTCTTCTATCCCATTAATAACAGAAGAAGAGGAAGAACCTTTTAATGAATTATTAGAATACCTCGTATATGCCATTAAGTTTAAAGTTTTAGATATTACTGAAAAAGTCCATGTAGCATCATATTTTGAGAGCGTTATGGAACTTTTAGTTGCAGGTATATTATATACTAAAGAACTAAAGGCTGATAAATGTTATATAAATAGTGATATACTTGCAGTATTACCACCATTAAGTGCTTTTGATGAAGAGGATAAAGAGAAACAAGTTAAGCTTGTTTATAAAAGTTTATCTATTGATCCTATAATTGAGTCAGCAAGAATGAGATATAAACTTATAAAAGAGATAAACCCAAGTGGAGTTAGTAAATGAGATATTATGTAGTTAGAGCTTTATGGGGAGATACTGATAAGAGTGAAGATTTTGTTAAAGAAGGTATTTGGGAGAATGGATATGGTGAAGAAAAATATTCTTTAACTGTTAGTAGTATTACCCCAGGAGATATTCTCATTTTAGCAAGACCAGGTAGAGAGATATTTAACGTAGGTATTTGTACTAGAAATGAGAATGATTTTAAAAAAGTTATAGTTAATTGGTTCGAAGGATTTGTTGCTGTTGATGCTGGAAAAGCCATTAGTCCATATATGAGAACTATTAATAAACTAGGTTCTGATGATTTTTGGACTGGAATTAAAAGTAAACTATATAGTGTAAACCCTGACTTAGAACAGTTTTTACAGAATTTAGATGATATTGATCAAATAGAAAATACCAGGATTAATAATATTTCACTTGGTTGGTTTAAGTTCTTTGGTGAAAAAACTACTTTTAATTTGTCTGGAAAAAATATGCTTCTTTATGGAGAGAATGGAAGTGGGAAGACATCTTTTTCAGATGCAATTAGATTCATTGCAAATACAAGTATAGAACCTAATACTTCGGTAGAATATTATAAAAATATATTTGCAGGTGATACAGATGAGTTTCATGTTGGTATTGAGTTAAGTAACAATGACGAGTTTATTGTAGATAGTGTTGAATCTATACAACCCCATACCGTTTTACAACATTTAGCATTTATTAATCCATTTATAACATATAAAGATATAATACAAATATACTTTAGAGAGATAGAACAAGAGGGGACAAGAAATCTTTACCATTTCTTTAAAGTTATACTAGATGATTATCCAGTTGGAACAGATTCTAGAATAACTCGTTTAGCAGATTTATCAGGTATAGAATATTTTAATAAATTAACTGAGTTAGTTTTAGGGTTAAAAGAACTTGCAAATCAATTTTTAGAAGAGTTTAAAGAAGATATCTTTATAGAAGATTTTAAAGCTGATTCTTTTGATAAGAAAATAACTTTAGAATTAACATTTAAAGATAAGGATGTTCCTGAGTATCAGACCTTTTTAAATGAAGCAAAACTAACAGCATTAGGTTTAAGTGTTTTTTTTGCAGCAATAGTTCAGAAATATAGTGTATATGATACGGAGTGCAAGATATTGGTGCTTGATGACCTTTTGGTTAGTCTTGATATGGGGCATAGAATGGCTGTACTTGATATTGTAACCAAGAATCATTTTGAACATTATCAGAAGATTATTTTAACCCATGAGAGGGGATTTTTTAACTTATTTAAGAGTCAACTTAACTCAAAAGAGTGGGCTTTTTATGAGATGTATGAGAAAGCTAATGACGAAAAGGGATGTTCATTTCCATATGTATTGCCATCATTAGATTTTCTAACTAAGGCTAAAATTGCACTAGATGAAAAAGATTTCGATTGTTGTGCTAATTTATTACGAAAAGAAACAGAGAAGATATGTACTGATTACTTAGTGAATATTAACAAGAAAAATGGACAACCAATGTCTTTAGAAGAATTACTAGGTAATTTGAAGAGATGCTTAAAAAATGATAATACAATAAGTTCTGATCTCAAGAGAGATATTACAAAAATTGTAGATGAAATATTGTTATTTAAGCGTTTCATTTTGAATCCGTTCTCCCATGCAAACTCTAATTCTCCTTTGTATAAAAAAGAACTGACTGAAGCTATGGAAATTATTACTGGTTTTAAAACTGCTATAGAGAATGTATAGTGATAAATGAACTTGATTTAAGCAAATATCAAATTCCTTGGTTTGTAGGTGTAAAGCAGAGTCAAATTGTAAATCATAGTACTATTTTTAATATATTAGATGGAATTAAGACATCATATATTACCGAGACTAATAAACTTAGATCTTTTAAGCCTGATAGTATTGAAAAAGCAGACTATAAAAAGACTTTGAATGGAGTTGTTTTCTCTGCTAACTTCTATAATTATAGACGAAAAGATCAGTTAAAAAACTATTACTCTTTAATTGTATTAGATATAGATAAGCTAGACAAAAGATTACATGAAAAACATCTTAATCAGTTAAAAAGTGATAAATATGTTCAAAGTGCATGGACTTCTCCGTCTGGTGATGGAATAAAAGGCATAGTCTTTTTGAACTATCAATATGTTTACGATGATGTTGTTGAAGCACATAAAAATGCATATAACCAATTAAGATCTTATTTTTGGAATAGATATAACATTATTTTAGATGAAAATTGTAACGATATTACAAGACTTTGTTTTGTATCACATGATCCCAATATACATATTAAAGATACATTTAGTTTATATAGAATTTTTAAAGAAGAGTCGATTTCAAATCCATCTGATAAAAAAAATGTTAGCAAAGCTACTAAACCTTTTAGATACTTTGAATATAAAGATATGGTTATATCTCAAAACTCTGAATTAGAAGAATTAAAAAGAGAAAAATATAAATATAATCGTAGAAGTATGCAAAGAATCTATAAGTATTTAGTTAAGAGATCTAGAAGTATAACAGCAACTTATCATAGATGGGTTTTTGTTGCACTTGCTTTATCTACTACTTTCCCCTATTTAACTGCAAGAAAATACTTCATTAAACTATGCAGACTTGATGGTCATAAACATGATGAGGTTGCTAGTTTTAAACTCTTTGATGATTGTTATAAAAAGAATAAGGGTGAATACAACTATAGTTCTATTGTTTACTATGCAAAAGAACAAGGTTACTATGGAAGCGAGAAGAAGCAAAGTACTGAAGATTAGACCTAGTAATAGACTGATAATTTTCGATGAAAAACACTCATCTGGAAAGCAAAACGTTGGGAACAAAACAAAATCAGTAATCGAACTGTACAGGTACAAAAGCTTCTTCTCTTTTATTTATGAAAAGATTTGAAAGTTATTTTAAAACTAGCATTATAGAGAATTATCTCATTTCTGAAAGGATTAAGCGTGCACATAAAAGAAGTGAGCTACATTCTATTACTAATTTGTGCAACCATGGAGATACTAAGAAGAAAATTGATAACTCTATAAAATATGATCAAGAGATTTCACAGTTCTTTCCACCTAGAAGAAAATGGTTAAGACCATCTCCTAGATTACGCTGTAGAAATAGCAAAAAGTGTCTAGAAAAGAAATGTGATAGTGTATGTTCAAAAAGAGAAAACTATAATAGTAAGGACATAGCAAAAATATCTTTAGTTCTAACTATGAATAAACTACGACAATCAGATAAAAAGAATAAATATATAATTTTGATTGATGAATACTGTAATAAAATAAGAAAATTAGCTTTAAATAAGGATTATTGCTTTAAAACTCCAGATATAAAAGCTATACCAAAGGATTTAGACAAAGGATATTACCGACCAATTGCAATGTACTCTTTGACTGATAAAATAATAATAAGCTTAACTAATAGGTATCTTACAAATCTCTTTGATTCTCTTTTTTTAATAATTCATTTGCTTTTAGAGTTAATTCAGAGACACAAATAAAAAACCATCATGAAGCATTTAGACAGATTATTAATTTTAACAAACAAAAACAGAATGAAACTTTGTGGGTCTCTGAGTGTGATATGTAAAAGTTCTATGATACCATCAATCATAAAACTATAACTTGGTGCTTTAGAATTTTAAAAAAACTTATATTGCGTGATGGAGATAAGGAACAATATTATTCACTAAATGGTGAACGTCTTTTTTACTCGTTTTTACAATCTTATTCCTTTAATAAAACAGTAATGGCATGTAATTGCAATAAAGATTATTGGAAGAATGTAAGCGGAACAGCTACTAAAAAGCAGTTTAAATGGATTGATGACGAGACTATTAAAAAGCAATATAAATATGGAATTGATAACGAAAAAATTGGTGTACCTCAAGGAGGAGCTCTATCTGGTTTAATTGCGAATATTGTATTACATTTTGCAGACTATAATGTTCTTAATAGTAGAGATCCAGATTTATTATATGTAAGATTTTGTGATGATATAATTTTAATTCATCCTGATAATAAAAAATGCAAGGAATATTATCAGGTTTATGTGGAATCATTATTTAAATTAAATTTATTTGAGCATATTCCTGATGAATCAATACTTTCATATAAAAAAAGTTTTTGGAGTACAAAAACAAAGATTTGCTATAAATGGGCTAATAGCTCTTTCCCGTGGATAGGTTTTGTCGGTTACGAGATAAATAGATTTGGAGATATCAGAGTAAGAAAAGGTTCACTTCTGAAAGAAATCGAGAAACAACAAGAATGGGTGAAAACTATTCATAAAGCTTTAGAGAATGGCAATAATCATAAAAGTAAATTAGAAATATTAAGTTCAGTTAGGGGGAAGCTTATTGGTATGGCTGTAGGTAGACCTATGATATATAATTATGATTTCTGTGAGCCTGATATGTGTTGGGTAACAGGTTTCAAAATGTTAAATAATAATAAATATGTTCGAATGCAGTTAAGGCAATTAGATCGATCTAGAAATATAGAATTATATAAAATGAAACAAATCCTTAAAGGTATGGATAATCTTGATTCTAAAAATAAGGATGATGTTTATTCTAGATATATTGAAGAGCATTTTGGTAAACCTTATAGTTATTATTATCACGCATTAAAAGATAAATAAAACGAAGCTTTAAACATTCGGTTAGGGATATGGAAGATTGCAACGCAACACACACTATAGTGATGGAAATGGTAACCTGAATTCCCCAGATGGGAGTGTGGATATTAATTAAAACTGCTTCCGATAATTAGCAAACCGTCTAGTATTTTTATTTACATGGGGTGCATTGGAGTGTATAAATAAATATGAGAAAAAAGAAAGATACACATGATTTTAAAGTAAGGGGTATCCCACAAAAGGATTGGGATCTTTTTATGCAGCACTGCCGGGAAGAAAGCCTAAACAGAGGAATGACTATTAGTGCTAATAAAAGAATAATAGAGATGATAAAAGTTGTTGCCAGTACTGTTAAGCCAGATAGTCTTTGGGAAAAAGAAAATCAGAAGACACTCTTTTAATAAGGTTTAAGATTAAAAAAATAATAGGGTGAAAAACACCCTACTAAATTACTTTTGATTTACTGGACAACTAGTACAATCGGAACCCCTACCTTCGCATGCGATACAAATAGATTCAGGTGACACCTGTTCAAATGCCTGCTTAATAATGATATCCAATGTTTTAGTCATTGGCTTACCATGTAACCATGATAACCTTTTAATGATTTGATACGAATTGAATGAGATTTGTGGATTATAAACTTTTGATTTACTACTGAGCATAATAGCCCCCCTTTAGGATTTTATATTGTAGTATTTACTACTACTTGATTACCCATAAGGATCTGGCTTTTAATTAGTCAAGGTCGAAGAATGAGCCGAAGGGAAACCTTTACTAATTAAAAACAGATTGTATAATTAAAAGACAGTAGAAGGAAAACTAACTTAACCCCCACACGTTGAGCATGGTTTACCTTCTTCTTTATCAGTAAAATAACCAGACTTGGTATTATTGTAATATTTACAACTACTGTTATGACGTGTCATAGAGTTGCTGTTAATCCAATATGTTTCCGAAATATTAGAAGTTTGTTCTTGATCAATATATGTCTTAGGGAAAGAAGTAATATTGAAAGACCATAAATCTAAATTAACATTAGCCTCTATCATATTTTCAATTGAGTCTTCTAAAGAGGGATATAGGTCAAAACCTAAAAGTTGTTCAAGTTCATCAATAGAGTAAATATATGTTTGTAGAGCATATTTATTCTTACCTTCTATATTTGGGAGGACAAAACCAATAACTTGCCACTGATTGTTTTTAAATAGAAGAATAGCCTTATAATAGTAATCAGGGATAGATACCTTATTTGGACCTATAGAAGGAAAATCATTTCTATTTAATATAGGACCTGTAACAATATAAGCTGCTCCATATACATAAACCCAGGAACGAACTAGTTCTTCTAAATTTTTCCAACGACCTCTGTTTAGAGAAGGAAGTTGAGGAGACATATTACTCATATAAAATGAGTCTGACATGGAATCTTTATTAAGTTTCATATCAGCAGCAGGAGCAAGATGACCTCTATCGTAACCTGAACCTTTATAATCAGATAAAGAAGCGGATCCTGTTTTAACCAATGGATCTTCCCGAAAGTTGTCCGTTCTATCGATATCATTGATTATTTCTGATTTTAAAAGTTCATAAGCAACCCAGTCAGCCTGTTCATGCTGTTCATTATATTGAAGGGTATAATTATCTCTAGTAATTACCGCAGTAGATTTAGTTATCTCAGGGATTTCCAGCTGAGCAAATAGATTGAAGAATATAAATAGAATAAGAACTAGTATTATTTTTCTCAAAGGATACCTGCCAAGATGTTTAGTTTGTTTAATATGGTCTTGGGCGGTGTTTTAGTGCCTAACTCCCAAGAAATAATTGTAGATAATTCAGTTTCTAGTTTTTGGGCTAGAAATAGCCTACTCCAGTTATTTTTATAGCGAATAGCTTTAATATCAATAGACTTTTTTCTTTCCATAACACATCCATAAATATTGAATCACAAACTTATATGAAGGTAAAGGATAAATTATAGGAGAGTGAATTAATAAGAATAAATTAACTATATATAAGATGGAGGGTTTAAATGAAGGACGATGACCAGATTATAGATGTAGAACTAGAAGAAACGAATGAAGAGTTAATTATAAGAGGAAAAGATAAATCTGAAGGAGATAAGCAATGTTAAAAGAAGCTAGTAATAAAAGAAAGGTGTATAGTAGAAATATAAATATAAATAGAAAACCATATAAGTATAGAATAAGAAAAAAGAAAATATGACGATTGGCATTGAAGAGGATATTTGTTTTACTAAGGAAGAAGTTGATTTTGTATTAAATAACTTAGAGTTGTTTTTTTAATAATATAGGGCGAGTGTACGCGCGTACACTCGCAACTACTCAATAGAAATATTTATCATGTGATTATTACTATAAACACCATTTGTAGTAATTTGAATATACCCACTAGTATCAGAACCTAATAAACCATGATCTATAGTAAATGATAAGTTATCTATTTGGTCTGCAGCCAATAAACCAGAATTGTTAGATAATTGAATCCATGAATCAGAAGCGTTTATATTATATGACATATTTCCAGTACCTCTATTCGCAATAGAAAATGATTCACTTGTGTTTGAGTTAATATCAATGTTTATTGAACTCCTATTTACAAACATTCGAGGGTCTTGCTCTGGATCAACCTGTCTCATAGTATTAATTTTGAAAGTCTTTTGCTCTCCATTTATTTCAAGTTCTATTTCTCCGTAGGTATATACATCCCAGTCTAATAATTCAAAGTCTGCAGAGATGTTAATCTCTACAGACTCACCATAGTTTAAAAACCCATGGTTATTAGAAAGATGTAAGAAAGAATAATCGGTAGATAAGTTATATTCGGATACACCAGACCCTGTATTTGTTATTTCAATTACGGATGTAGGTACTTCTATACTTTTCATATATATATTGATTGTAGAGGTTTTATAGGAAGGATAACCTGTTGCTGTTAGATTAATTGTTTCATTACCAAAGTCAGAGTCTATATAAATAGTTGCGTTCTTAGAAAGGTCTTCTATGAATTCGGTA
The DNA here is from genome assembly GCF_008329945.1 of Thiospirochaeta perfilievii. Classification (NCBI taxonomy): domain Bacteria; kingdom Pseudomonadati; phylum Spirochaetota; class Spirochaetia; order Spirochaetales; family Spirochaetaceae; genus Thiospirochaeta; species Thiospirochaeta perfilievii. The sequence goes on from NZ_CP035808.1 coordinate 26,065, forward strand.
TAATCAATATATACTTCTATTATGTCGTTTGTGCCTTTTATTACACTACCTGATGATTGATTGAAAGAAACCCAATCTTTATCGGAAGAGATAGTATAAGGTAGTGACAACGCTAATATATTGCCAACTTCAAAGGTATTAGAGTTGCTGGTATTACTTTTTTGCGTTAATGTGTTCTTGTTAACATACAGTTCCGGTTCTGATCTGGCCTTTATTGTAATGGTCTCAGTCTGTATTGGGTCAACGTTATTAGAGACTGTTATATGACCACGAGTAAGAAGTTTGTCTTCTATAGAATCCCAATCTATAAAAACAGGGACATCTACAGATTCTGTTCCTAGTATATAACCAGGTGGAAGGTCGAACTCAATCCAATCTTCATCTGATGAAAAAGAGTAAACCATGCAACCGCCTTGATAGCTATTACTTATGTTAAAAGATAGATCTTCATCTGACTCATTATAGATAGTGAATATATTGTGATCTACTTCTAGAACAGTGTTTGTATCACTATAGAAATAGTTTTGAGCTATTACAGGAAGTATAATAGTCTGTTCATTAGATTTAATAGTTATAGAACCTTCCTTTATTTCTTGAGGGGTGAATTGTTTAAAATCAACATAAGCTGTAATAATCTCTTTGTCACTGTCTACAACACCTGTAAGGTTACTAAAGGATAACCAATCAAGAGAGTTGACTATCTCATAGGGATAATTAACACCAATACCTTTAAGCAGAGTTATTGTTGCTGTATTAGTTAAAGCTTCAGTTATATTAAGTGTTGGATTAAGGGAGGTTAATATATAACCATCAGATAGAGTCACTTCATCATCTAATATGATTTCAACAACATCGCTAGATTCTTCGGTGATTTCATCGGTTTTAGGGTTAGATATATTACAGGTTAAAACTAGTAATAAAGATACAGAGACAATGGGTAATAGTAAAATACGTTTCATAGATTCCTCACTTTAATATGATTTTGTAATTTATAGATTGAGTAGTTATATTTGGTTTTAAACTTTCTAGTTCTGTTGTTAGCTGATTAATAAGAAGTGATGTGTTTAAGGAATTATCTTCTGCAGCTTCTTTAAGCTTCTTAATATTCTTTATATCTGTATTAATAATCTGTAGTTTTTCATCATAGACATATAGGTTTGAGTTTAGATTTAATGATGCTCTCATTTTAAGTAAATTATCCTTTTTAATTAGCAGCTCATCGTATTGATAAATGTAAGTATTAAGTGAGTTATTTAATAAAACTAAGTCACGTTTATATTTAATTAACTCCTTCTCTTTCTTATCTGTTCTATCTGATATTAAACTTACAATATTTGAGTTCCAAAGAATAAACTGATACCCATTATCTTCATGGTTAAAACCATTTGAGAAATATGTAATAGATAGTGGAGAGTCTGAGGTTATTACTATTTGATGATGGGAAGTATAAATATCAGTAAGTAGAGAACTATTTATTACTTCTACATCAGCAAAGCCTATATTGGTAATTGAGTTGATAGTAGTCAAAGATGAGTTGTCATACAGTTCAACAACCTTATCTGTATAAAGATCTAAACAGTAAAGTTTCTTCTTGTCTCCTGATAGAGCAACTACATTTAGAATCTGTCTTTCTCCATTAAAGGAGAAATCTACAGTAAATGAGTTATTAATAGATTCAAGTATGTTAACAGTAATTTTTTCGAAAGGAGATATTTTAAATCTAAGAGTATCCCAAAAACCATGAGCATATAGAGGTTTTAACATAACACCTATTATCACAAATAGTATAACCATAAGGACTTCAGACCTTGAACCTGTTTTTATTCTGTAATCAGGATTACCAGGGACAACACAAGTCCGTTTAGATATAGGATAGAATAAAGCAACACCATTAAGAGTGGAGGCATCTAAGATTGAGTGAACCAGTAGAGATAAAAATATTATTAAAGCTAACTCTTTGTTGAACCTAGCAATAACTATGGATAAAGGAATAAAAAAGATTAGAGAGTGAGTTATAGTCCTATGCCCATAGTGACGAACCAGGTATGAACTAATAGGGCGGAGCAGACGACCTAGAATACTATGGGTGTGATCTATATCAGGAAATATGGAAAAGAAAGCTACAGTTATTATATAACCAATAGACTGAAATATATTGATAGAAAAGAGAGAAGCTATGATGGCTGTTATTATTGTACCGGCTGCAATATGGCTGGAGGACGTCACCAATGTACCGTTTGTTCTGTTTTATCCATTTATACCTATATAGGGAGTATTTTCCCTTTAATTCAAAAGAGTAAAAAATATAAATAAAAAAGCTTGATAATCATTATATAACGTTATATAATGATACTATAACATTATATAATGATATGGAGGTTTAAGGTTATGGCAAGGAAAACAGATATAGAGCAGAGCGAAATAGACTTGATTTGTAAGACTTTAGAGGGGGATGGGTTCAAAGCTACGGTTGATAGGGTACGAGCTGAGGTAGGCAAAGGAAGTAGAACTACTATTAACAGAATGATACGGGTATATGAGAGTAATAGAGATACTATTAACCCAGAGGTAGAAGTAACCGCAGAGACTGATATGATCCTTAGGAGACTACATACTGCCATATCACAAGAGTATATAGGTAAAATAAAAGAGTACCAGAAAGAAATAGAAGAACTTAAAGGTAAGATGGATCACTATCTTAATGAATCTCAAAAATATTTAGAAGAGATAAATATGTTAAAGTTAATACACACAAAGCTCTCAGAGGATCAGAAAGTAGAAAGAGAAAGAGCCGATGATGCTATAAAGAGAATGAAAACAATAGATGAAGAAAATTACAAGTTAAGAGATATAGAGTCTGCATATAAAATATTACTCGACCAGAATAAAGAACTAAAGAAGAGCCAGGAGAAAGATAAGAAGCAGATAGAGAGTCTTATACAGAGAGCTACTGTTGCTGAGACTAAACTAGAATTATTGAAGAAATGATTCTAGTTTAGTATTTTAACCCCAATTGGAATATTCTATTTCTTTAACATTGTGTAAAGTTTTTAAAATCCTAGCTGGAATTGGTAACTTTAGTTTATTAGCTTCTTCAATAATTTTATTTATAACTCTAATAAAATTAAAAGTTCTTTCTTTTGAAGAATCCTCCCATACTCCAAGATAACAATCATACATTAAATATGGGTTGTTTAATGGAGTATGAGAATATACTTCAACTAAACCATCAGAATCTCTGTAATAATCAACATATTCAGATAAATGATGATTATTAAATAAAGTAAAAATATCAGGTGTGAGAAGAAATAACCCTTCTAATGACTTTATTGCCCAACTAAAGTCTTTAAAATCATATTCATCATTAGAAACAGCAGAAATAATCTCACAACAGATATACAGTTTCTTTAGATACTCATTTTCTAATGGAAAAGAATCAATTTGAGTTTTAATTTTTTTAGCATCTGAAAATGCAATATTATAAGCCTCTTTAAATTTATTAGATTTTAACTGTAAATTAATTTCTTGGGAAGATATTGAATATTTTTTTACTAGACTATTATATCTGAAATGACTCACACATAGTTCTTCGTTTTTTTTAATAAATTCTTTTTGTTGATCTAGTGTAAATGCTATATCTAAAGCAATATCCAATAAAAATGATTGTTTTATAAAGTTAGAAACTTCAATAAAATTTTCTTTTAAATATTCTAAAATAAAGACAGTTGATTCTTTAGTCTTTGCGTGTTTTATATAGTTCATAATAAATATAAATTTCAAAGACTCTAAAGTCGAATCACTTGTTGTATATCTAATACTGGAATAATTGTTTGATATAACTTCATCTACAAGTTTTGTTATTGGGACCAGTTCTTCACAAATTATTTGATCATTATTAAAACAAAACTTATAAGTAAGGTCTAAAGCCCATTGGAATATTTTATCTCTAGTTGTGGAGTCCTCATAAGATAAAAATTTTTCATATTTTCTTTTTACTTTCCAATTTTTTAAAGCAAGTAATATATATCTGAAGGACTCCTTATAATACATATATCCTTGATGAGCAATAGCATCAGCTCTATCTTCCATTATACTTTGATTAACATAGCTTCTTTCATTCTCAGCCCTTAGCCTCTCTTTTGAAGCTTCAATATATCTATGGTTTCTTTTTTTATATAGAATTAAAACCTTTACATAAGTAGCATAACCAAAAGATGGATTTTTATTTAAAGTGGTATCAATTAGTTGTTCTGCAATACCTAGCTCCTCCATGAGGTAATATTTATAGGCAATATCTACCTGAGCATTTAGATTTTCTGATCTCTCAAACTCTTCTATTTGGCTTAAAAGAATGAAGTTGTTATATGTTGCCAAATCACTATTAGAAAAATAATCTTTAAAAGAAAATTCATATAAATGTTTCTTTTCAAATTGTTTAAGATCTAGTCTTTTAAAAGCTGTAAAAAACTCCATAAGATATTTTGATTTTACTTCAATAATATCTAGCTGGGTATTTATTGACGATGAAAAAAAAGAACCTAAAGGGTTATCTATATAGCTTTTAATCTCTTTTGGTTTTAGTCCTGCCTTACTTAGAATAAGAATATTATTTAATAGAGAAAAAATAGATTCTTTATCTAATGATGATATTGTTGATCTTACGTTTATATCATCTGTTATATTTGTAATTGTCTTTTGATCTTTACTATCAGTTATTTCAAGTTCTTCAAGAAAATTTAGTATGCTACCATACTCTCTTGGTCTAGCCATTATACTTCCTTTATATTTTTATACTTTATGTATACCCGGCATAAACCGGGCATTCATTCTACTTAGATGGTTTAGCATTGCCTCCACCAGGACCTGATGGTTTACCTGTAGTTGAAGGCCAGTTTCCTCCTGGACGTGATGGGCTTGCTGTTCCTCTAGTACCTTTTCCTTTTGACATAATAGTCTCCTATAAAAAGTCAATATATACCCTTCCGTAAAAAAGCATATATCGTGCTGTTCTACACAGCAAGTGCGGCACCTAATGCTGTCGCCTGCATTTCTTTATATTTACTATTGTGAGCCATTTTCTGAGGATCAAATGGTTCTCTAGTTTTTAGTATTGTATAAACTATGGTACTCATTTTTCTGGCTGTAGCTATAATACTTTTCCCAGAACCTTTATGTTTTTTCATATCTGTATACCTACTCATTAATCTGTATCCCATAGTATGTTTTTTACTTCTAATCATTCCCATTACAGTTTGTACAAATGCAGTTCTAAGCTCTACTGGTCCTCTTTTCGTTATATGACCATGATGTATTGTCATATTTGAGTTTTGAACCCATGGAACAAGTCCTGCATGTGCTGCATATTTTTTTGCACTACTGTATCTTTCAATATCATCAGTAAATGCTCTTATTGTTGATGCTGTTATTATTCCAACACCAGGTATTGTTTGAAGAAGTGCAACATCTTCATCTTCTTCAACCATTTTAGCTAAGACTTTTTCTAAAATCTTGACTTCTGATGATACCTGATCTATCGTATTAAGTAGCGGTCTTACCGCATTGGCGGCGTTTCCGTTAAACCTATGGTCTTCGAGACCCACAAGGATTCGCTGCCTCTCTTTTTTACTTTGCAACTGTCCTCTTTTGGATTCAATACCATATCCAAGTAATAGACCATGAACTTGATTTTTTAAAGAAACAACAGTTTTTACTAAAATAGATCGTGACTTTAATATTCTTCTGATATCTTCACTTTCCTGAGAACATAAAATCGACTCTGGAAGCATATCTTTTTCCAAAAACTCTGCTAATGTTCTTGCATCATGCTTATCTGTTTTCTTCACAGACTCATTTATAACTTTGAACTTCAGTGTATTCACAACTTTTACTTCAATTCCTGCACTAATCATTTTGTTTCTAAAAAATCTTGCATTTCCAGTTGATTCAACAGCAATAGATATTTCGTATCCTTGCTCTATCCATTCTTTAACCTGTTTTAAGAATTCTTCATATCCCGTTTTATTTGTTGGATACATTCCTGATTCTTCAATTTTACGATCTTCACTAAGTGAAAGTGTTGTAAATTGTGTTTTGTGTAGGTCTGAACCTATACTAAGTTTCATATATTGCCCCCTATATTAGACAGCTCCTGTACGGTTGATTAACTCCAATCTCCTATTCGGTCTCGCAGACCATTGAATGTTACGGCTACAGCTCTTCAATCTCCTTTGCGGTCTCGCAGACCAATAAATATGACGAACAGTAGCTTTGCTGTCTTACTAATTATAAAACAGTCTATCAACCAAAAGGGTTATATTTACTTTTTATCATTCCTCCTTTATTATTGATCTAATTACTATTTTCATTACACTAAATTAGTCAAAAAGACATTTTATAAATTATTTATACTTTTTTTCTTTTACCGGATACTAGCAGAGTTCTAATTATATAAACAAAGACTAAAGCAGCACCACCGATAAAGGTCAATACACTATCTTTTTGAGCTCTACCTATATATCTCAGAATAGAGATGCAGCCTAAACCTAAGATGAGAACTGCAGATAAATCTAGTTCTTTCCTGAACTGGCCATAAGAGATGATCTCTATTATCTCTGGAGTTATTATAGGCTCTTTAATTATTCGCTCTATTAGTAGTTTTATTATATATGGGTTACCTCCAGACTTATCATATATCTTAGAGATAATAAGGTTGTAGTTATCTATATTGTTAGATAGTTCAGATGTAGCATGTTCAATAAGTGTTAGTGATTCGCTTCTATT